>NZ_QSQJ01000001.1:0-19992 GCF_003436715.1 Prevotella sp. TF12-30
TGACTTGTCAATTACTTGACGGTTCGTTTCTTTTACCCAGTTTCTTCATACTCCCTATATAATAAGGTGTAATCTAAAACCGCTTCTTGTACTACTTGTCTGTTTATGTAAAATCTTTCAAAGAACTCTTTCTTTATTTGCTTAGAGTAATACTTGATTTCTCAAAAGCGAGTGCAAAAGTACTAACTATTTTCCATTCCACCAAATTTTTCGAGAAGAAAGTTGCATTTTTCTTTAGAATTTAACATTCATAAACACAATAAAGCTCAAAAACAGATCTTTCTCCTTATTATATATAGGCACATATATTGCAAGAGCAGCGGTGGAAGTTATTTTATCTATCAATGATTTGCCTTCAACTCCTTGTCCCATTTCAGGAGTCGCTGATACTCTTTCTTGGTAATTCGCATAAAGCTACCATGCTGAGGACCCGTTACGCCCTTGATATCAACAGGATCTGAGAAATTGCGGAGATACTTATCTGCCTTGCAGATACGATAGTGCTTAGGATGATCGCTATACTGGATATAAGCTACACGCCAGGTATCATCGCCCATCAACTGGAAGGCAGAGCTACCTTCGCAATTCTTCTTGCCTTCGAAACTTACGTAGTCGTTCTCTACCGGTTCGCCCCATCCGTGGTTCAAGTACTTGCTGGTAGCAGTATAGATACCAGGTTTTCCACCTTCCTTCTTGATAAGCATGTGGTAAAGACCATCGCTCTTCAAGAAGTTGATGTCAGCATCAATGGTAGCATATCCCCAATCGAAGAGAAGCTTTGGGGTAGTAATCTTGGTGAAAGACTTGTCTGCATAGCTATAATACATCCGATCATATTTTTCCTCCGCACGATTAAGCATAGAATAATAGATCATGTATCCACCCTTCTCACCATTTTGCCAACGATAGTCAGGATCCCAGAAAATCTGAGGAGCCCAGACACGGTTGATGGTACTCCAATCCTTGTAAGGAGACTGAGCGGTAGCTGCATCGCAGAAATTCTGCATACCCTTACGGTAATCGAAAGTTACACTGGTCCAGTGAATGAGATCATCACTCTTCAAGAGATCGATACCATAGTTATCCCACTTATGGCTTTTTGCCACACACATATCCGTGGTCACCATAATATATCCCTTTCCATTATGGGTACGGGTGATATAGGCGTCGCGGGTTCCTCCTTCGATACGCGCATGCTCTGCAGGATCGAAGATAGGTTTTCCATCATTAATGTCCTGATAGTTGTAGCCATCACGAGATACTGCATACGCGGTCCACTCTCCCTTATCACTCATGTGACAATAGAGATAACCATAATCACCCTTTACTAAATTCTGTGCTGTCATTGGCATGAAAGCAGCCAAAGCCAGGAGTACTGTTGATAATTTCTTCTTCATTATTTTTTAATTTGTTAGTTGACAATTATAAGATGATGCTGCAAAATTACAACATTTTCCAGAAATTACCAAACCCTAAAGCCCATATAGCTATCAAAATGATGAAAAGTACTCCTTTTTGAACGATTTTGTACCTTTTATACCAGGTCACTACAATTCTATGGTCCTGCTGTAACCATCGTTACCTTTAACTTCAACCGCATGTTCATTCCACCCGTATATGTATTTATATTCCGGAGGCAGGATAATATTGCCCCTCCTGTCCAATAGTCCATACAAACATTTCTGTATGCCTATCCTGCATTGGGCATAATCACCTCGGAAGTTAGAGATATGCGCATAAATGGGTTTCACGATGATGTCGTTCATCACCCTCAGTCCCCATCTTCCATCCTGCTGGAAAGGTTCTACATTCTTCAGATATTCCTTCAGTTGTTTAGCTGTCATTTTCTTCCTTGCCGTATTTGCCTTCTTCACCGTTACCATCTCATCATTCACGGCAATGATGTTCTGTATCTTCTTCACATAGGTTGGAATGATACCCTTGCCAGCCCTCAAACCAGCAAACATGCTCTCCCAGTTACGAGGCTTGTCGGGCAAGCCGAACTTACGATAGTTACCTACGTTGTCGATAATCATGCACACCTTATCCTTGTTCTCATGGTTGATGCGCAACCCACGCCCCACCATCTGCAGATACTTGGCTAGCGACAGCGTAGGACGGGCCATCTGGATAAACTCCACGTCAGGACAGTCAAAACCCTCGTCGAAGAGGTTCACGTTCACCAGACAGTCTATCTCGCTGCGTCTGAAAGCCTCCACCATTTCCTGGCGTTTCTTGGCAGGCGTCTTGCTGTCCAGTGCCACGCTTTTCAGTCCGAGGGCATTGTAACAGGCGGCTATCGCCTGGGCATGGTCGATGTCAATGGCATATACGATACCCTTCTTGCCGTCCGCGTATTTCTTCACGCTGTCGTAGAGGCGTTGGATGGTCTGCGGAATGTTCAGTTTCTCATCCATCTCCTTGATGGCATAGTCGCCATCGCTGCCTCGTCCTTTCAGCAGGTTTACGGTCATCTGATCGTTGGAGTACTTGCCGATCACCACATAGTCGTAAGGTGCCAGATACCCACGCAGGATGAAGTCGTTGGTACATGGAGATTTCAGCAACATCCCAAACAGTCTGCCAAAGGATTTCTTGTTCATGCGGCATGGAGTGGCCGTCATACCGAGTTTCAGAGCCTTTCTGTTCCTGTCAAACAAGTCTTGATAGGAGGTTGCTATGGCGTGGTGCGCCTCATCCACAACGATGAGTCCTGGCGTACACTCCGCCCCTTCCAGTTCTTCGACATGTCTGTTCAACCATTGAATGGAGAGCACCCTTATCCTTACTTTCGCTTTCAGCTCCATTTCCTTCTCCCCATAGTCCAGGCAGAATCTGTCGAGCGTCTGCTGCATCTGCTCCACCAGTTCACGGCGGTGCGCTACAATCCACACTTCGCCCGTGTCATGGTTATCAAGAAACCATTTCACCACAGCCGCCATCACATAGGTCTTTCCCGTACCTGTCGGCATCTGCACCATCACCGAACTGCCTACCTTCTCCTTCTTCCCATTCTCATTATAGAATGTACTGGTAGAAGCGGTGGTCAGCACGTTGATGATATCCTCCAGCATCCTCTGCTGATAATCAAACAGCTTGATTTTCTTCATCAAAAGAAATTATATGAGAAGACAATAGCCAACAAGATGAGCCGAGCTTTTATTCAAAGCTCAACCCATCTTATCGTATATAATTAAAAATCTAAAGTCTTATTCTTTTGTGTTTCTCAGATATTAGGTATTAAAGAGGAAGTTTAATCTTTACATTTTTTGAGCGTTCCATCATACGACGGATTGCTTCTTGTGCACCTTCAGGGATTACATCAGCAAACACACCCATACCCCCTAAAGTTGAATAACCTGTTTACTCAATATTTTGGCCTGATTGGTTGCTCTTACGATGATTCGATGTTTAGCCAATGCTTCGTGAATCAAATTTTGATCAAACCAAGCATTATAATTATCCAGCATAGGAAAAGAAACTATTGCATATACAACTTTATTTTCTTCCAAAATTCCTTTGTTCCTGAAATACTCAACAGTTGCCTCTATCTGACCAACCATCTTTTGAGGATAGTTATTCCTTTCATCACGAGCCTTTATCTCATCTTTTGCATACTTTGTTTCTATAAACAACAGCCAGTTATCAACAACATCAGCTTCTTCATGAGGAAACAAGACACACTCACATTGCTGTGAAAAGCGCCCTTTCTTTATTGGTAAAGCATTTTCCGGGAACTTATCACAGCATACAGATAGCATATTAGGATTCAACAACCTTACTGTAGCTCTTTTTACATCATAATCGGTAAAAGAAATACCACCATTGTTTTCATCCTTCCAATCTGCTACATATAGCACTTTACCCTGAAGCGTTTCAAGGTAATCCTTGTGTTCGGATAACACATCCAATAGCTTCTTTATCATGATTTTGCAATTTTAAGATAAGGCACCATCAGATAATAATCATCCAATATGTCATTCATCACATCATTGAAATAATGCTTACCAATTGTATTCGTCCTACCATCCTTAATATCAATAAGACTGCCATCAGAAATCTGCCAAACACTCACAAACTCCGGCAAAATTGCAGCATCCTTGCAATCCAACTTCTCTTTAAAATCTTCAGGCAACTCGGTCTGTACCTGTCCTAATATCATGCTATTGTTGAAAGCATGAAGAATATAAGGACTATGAGTAGTAACCACCAAGCGATGTTTTCTTCCATGATTGATGGCCTTCAGCAAGTAATACACCAAATCACGCTGGGTTGTAGGGAACAAATTCTGTTCCGGCTCTTCTATAACAAACTGCGTATGCGTATAAATCTTACCACTCACAATACGAGCCAACCGTTCCTTCAAGCTATCATTGTCGCTAAGAGACAAATCCTTTCCTACCTCATCAAGCAAATGTCTGATTTTCTCGATTTCCTCGAAAGAATAAGGTTTATTCTCCTGATAGATGCCCTTCGCCAACCAGTCTATCAGAGTGAGCAAAGGAACGATACTCTGCAATCCACTTGATGCAGCCTCCAAGGCAACCACCCCACCTTGTGGAAGAGACACCATATTAGAGACACCATCTTGAGAGTAGAAGTCCATGCCTAAATTGAGAAGAGCGAGTTTATGAGAAGTAGGATACTTTTTCCTTGCTTCCTGCCAACTTAGCAGGAAATCCATCAAGTTATCGTCATTCTCAGCATACTTTTGCAGATTAGGAACCACTGAAACGAAATTGCGTTCTGCAGGAATATAGATAACCTTAGGATTAACCACTTTAGAAGAAGGGAACAAAAACACCTCCTTTACAGAGAAATGCTCGCTATTTAAAAAATCCCATCCAGGATACGGAATCTGCTCTTCAGCTGGCCAATTATAGGCATAAACGAGGTTCTCGCCAAGATAGCAGATAACAGAATCCTCACGAAAATATGACTGAATATGATGATAAGTCTGTAAACGCCGATATGCCTCTTTGCCCTCACCAAAGAACACATTATCCTTATTTACAGTTTTTTCCAGCCATGAGCAGAAGCTTATAATCTTAGCGATTGTACTCTTTCCGCTACTTTGCTCCCCGATGAAGACATTGACCTTATTCAGTTCAATATCCACATTCTTGATAGGTCCTATATTTCTTATGATCAGTCTAGCCATATATATAATCCTTAAAATTGAATTGCAAATATACGCTTTTTCCTCGAAACCACCAAGAAAACCACAAGAAATCTGCAAGTTATCAGCCAATTACTACAAAATCAACAGTGAACTATTAACAGTAAACTATAAACTGCTATTCCCCAGGCGGTCCCATCCCGCACAACATGGCGCAGACCTTTGATGGTCCGACAACCTTATAGCGCAGCGGTTCCGAGCACCGGAGGGCGGTTACATCCTTCCCTTCAGTGAAGGGAAGGCTTGGGTGGGATGTAGAGCTCCCTTTGGCTAAAGATTTTGCAAATGAGCGCAATGAAAGTTTGCTTTCAAATTTCTCACCCCCTCCTTTTCCACTCCCCCACATCGCTTATCACGGCCCCGAAGTCGTAGCCCGCCACGGAGAGCATCTTGTCGCGGACGCTCTTCTCCATGCCACCGTCAAAGGGATGGAGGGTGACACCGGAATAACAGTCGCAGAAGCATTGCTCCAATATATCCAGTATGCGGCACATCTGAAGAATGCGGTCCCAGACAGAAGAGGTGTTGAGGAGAAGGATGCGGATGGCGGCGTACAGCTGCATCACTGACACCGACTCGTGGTGACGAAAATGACACTGCGCCCTGCTGCTGAGATGATTCTTCTCTAAATATCTTGCACTATACACTTGATGACCTAAGCCATCCACTGCCAACAGGCGATCACCAATCTTGATGATGAGCTGGACTGGAACATAATCTTTCTGGCTGCTCATGAATTCAAACGTTATTTATGTTAAAAACTCGTTCCCTAGCTAGGAAACAAATGCGATGAAATATCACCGACTTTTTATAATTTTGCCAGCGTTAGACAAAAACAACGATGAATTCGTGAAAACAACTAACAATGTTTTATATTAACTAAACAAAGGAAATGTAATTATGAACATCAACATTTTCAATGGCTACCAATCTACCGTGCCTGCTGTCATCAAGTTCCAGCAAATGGTGGACATCATCAGGGGCGACAAGCAGCTCGCCGAACTGACGAAGCGTTACCGCATCACGCACCAGAGGGAGTACAAGAGCCAGTGCTACTGCTTCTCCGTGACCTGCGTCTTCCAGGGTGGCAAGGCGAAGAAGGACATCATCGAGGTGACGGGCGTCGGATTTTCTGACTTCGACCACGTGCCGAAGGAGAAACTAGCCGAACTCTGCGCCAAGCTGAGAGAGGACAGTCACACTTTGTTCTTCCACATCACCGCTTCGGGTGAGGGACTGCGCGTTCTCTATCGCTACGAGATGAAGCCGGGCATGACGCTGGAGGAGCAGATGAAGTTCTATCCCACAGCCTTCCGCCATGGCAACCAGTATTTCTCCGACCTGCTGGGCGTGGAGTACGACGAGCATTGCTGCAACCTGGGCAGACTGATGGGTGCCGCCTACGACCCTGAAGCCTTCTTCCGACCCGATGCTGAACCTTTCAGCTACGACTGGCTGGTGGCACGACAGCAGGAGAAGACCTTGCAGGACAATGCCACGGCTCGATTGCGACGGGAGGTGAAGAAGATTGACCGCCTCTACAACGACAAGCTTGCCAAGGAACTGGAGCATGAGAAGAAGACTTATGTGGCGGGCAGCAAGAACGAGTATGTATCGTGCCTCGCCTACAAGCTCAATGCCTTCGGTTTCTCCGCCGATGCCGCCCTGGAGTTCATTCGCCAGGAGTTTCCCGACTACGAGCGTCCGAAGGCTGCCGTGGACAGTTGCTACCGTCAGACTGAGGAGCACGGCAAGCGCAAGCACGAGCTGCAAAATCGTCGCCATGAGGCGGGCAAGTCGGCTTCCGTGAACGACATCATCAAGTTTCTGGGCGAGCACGTGGAACTGAGGTACAACCAGATTACCATGAGGGTGGAGTATCGCATGAAGGTAGAAGGCGAAGGAAAGGGCGAGGATTCTTCTGCCCCCAGACTTTGGCAGATCATCAACGACCGTGCGGTCAACACCCTGTGGAGCGAGATGTCGAAGACAAACCGTGCCGCGGTGCAAGACTTCTTCCGTGTCATCGAGAGCAACTATGTGCAGCCGTTCAATCCGTTCATCGACTATCTGGGTAGCCTTCCCGAATGGCACGAGGGCGACACCGACTACATACAGCAGCTTGCCGACAGCGTGACCATCAAGGGTGGCGAGGAGCAACAGAAGCTATGGACCTGCTACCTGCGCAAGTGGCTCGTGGGGATGCTGGCTGGATGGACGCTCGACGACGTGGTAAACAATGTGATCATCGTATTGATAGGCGCACAGGGCTCCGGCAAGAGCACTTGGATAGCTATGGTATTGCCGCCCGAATTGCGCCAGTATTTCTACACCAAGACCAACGCCAGCCGCCTCTCCAAGGACGACCTGCTGGTACTCGCCACCTACGGTCTGATGCTCTGCGAGGAACTGGACACGATGAAGCCCTCAGAGCTGAACCAGCTGAAGGCTGCCGTCACCATGCTCACCATCGACGAGCGTGCAGCCTACGCCCATTACGCAGAGCATCGCCCCCATATAGCCTCGTTTGCCGCCACAGGCAACAACGTTCAGTTCCTCTCCGATCCTACGGGCAATCGTCGCTGGCTGCCCTTCGAGGTAGAGAGCATCCAGTCGCCCCGTGAGCATCCCTTCGACTATCCCCACATCTATGCCCAGGCGTTGCATCTGCTGCGCTCAGGCTTCAGATATTGGTTTACGCAGCAAGAGATCATCGAGCTCAACCTTCACAACCACAAGTTTGAGGCACCCCGTCTGGAGCGGGAACTCGTTGCGCTCTACTTCGCCCATCCCACCGAGGAGCAGCATGGTATATTCATGACCGCCAGCCGTGCCCTTCAGATTATCGGAGCGGGCATTAGCCAGAAGCTCAGTGCCGTATATGTGGGCAGGGCTTTCTGCGAGCTGGGATTCCGCAAGGTGAGGGTGAACCACTGCTGGGGCTATCTCGTGATAGAGCGTGACGGCGACATGATCAAGGCACAGCAAGTACACCTGGCGATGGAGGCAGAGGGCGACTATTCCCAGCAGGATACCGACCCCGACCTGCCCTTCTAGGGGTGGGTAGGGTAAGTAAGGGGAGGGTACTTTCTAAGACTTTCCTTATGTAAAGGTTCGTTTACTATAGGAAAGATACAGTATATATATAGACTCCTAGAAAAAGCGATTTCCTACTCACCCTAGTTACCCCCTGGCGTAAACAAGATAGTTACGATAGCTAAGTATCATGGTTACGACCCGTAAGTATCATACTTATGGATCATAACCCTAATAGATATTTCTCTACACGCAAATTTCTTATTGTTTTTTCGGAACACGAATTACACGAATTACACGAATAAGTTGCTTGAAGACGAAAGATTCGTTAGATTCGAGAGATTCGTGTTCAAAATTCAACATTCAACATTAATAATAAAGTCTATGGATTTACGAAGTTACACCAAGCAGGAGTTAGCCCTGCTCTATTTTCCGGATTCCGACCCGGACGTAGCAAGAGCCCATCTGATGAGATGGATAGTAAGATGCACCCAGCTCTATGAGCAGTTGCTGAAGAGTGGATACACCAAGAACAGCAAGGAGTTCAATCCCCTGCAAGTATCCTATATTTTCTTCCATTTGGGAGAACCCTGATATTTATCAGTGATAATCGTTGAGTATCGTGGAGCAACATTGAGCATCGGTGAGTTGGGAATGAGAAATGTTGTATCTTTGCATTGTGATTCAGAAAGAAGAACATTAACCATTAACATTTAAAAACTATGTTGCTTTACGTACTAAAACTAAATCAGAACGCCAAGATGCCAGAGGCATACGGCAAGTACTACGCCTATCCAGTCATCACTCAGACGGTAGACATCGACGGCCTGGCCGGACACATGGCTAGCCACAACACTCCTTTCTCCAAGGGAGCTATCAAGGGCATGATTACCGATATGGTATCGTGCATCAAGGAACTCACCTTGCAGGGTATCGCTGTGAAGATCGACGACCTCGCCATCTTCTCCATCGGCATCCGCAACAAGGAGGGAGCTGCCTCGGAGAAGGAGTTCACCATCGCCAAGAACATCGACGGCTTCCGTCTCCGTGCTCGTGGCACCGGTGAGTTCAGCGCCAAGACCATCAACCTCGATGCTACGCTGAAGAAGGCCACTGCTCTGTTAGGGGATGGCACCACCCCGGATACCGACAAGGGAACCACGGGTGGCGAAAACACCGATCAGGGTGGTAGCGGAACCACGGGTGGCGACAACACCAGCCAAGGTGGTAGCGGAACCACAGGAGGCGACAACACCGACCAGGGCGGTAGTGGAACTACTGGAGGCGATAATGTAAACTTCTAGTAGTCCTAGCCTCCTGGCATCTGAAACAAGAAGAAGCGCATCGGCAGGATGCAGTCCGGAGTAATCCGAGGGCACATCAGGAATGAGTTCATCACTCAACATTGTCAAATCATCGCCCTGAACGGATACTTGCTCATCCTGTCCGCTTCCTTTTGTCTCCCACACGAATTATTAATCATTAATCACTAATCATCATGAAAATAAACTGGAAATCCGTCATCAATTTCGTCATCACTGTCCTCACCGCCGTCCTCAGCACCTTCTGCATGCAGAGCTGCAAATGATAGCGTCTGAACACGAATTACACGAATCGAACGAATCATATCTGTTCAAAGGACATATTCGTGTCATTCGAGAGATTCGTGTTCAAAATTAAACATTAATTCTTAATAATCCAAAGAAAAATGAAGAATCAAAGAAAAATAGATCTGATCGTGGTACATTGCAGTGCCACACGTGTAAACCAGGACTTCCCAGTAGAAGCCTTGGAAGCCTGCCACAAGGCACGTGGTTTCCACTCCATCGGTTACCACTATTACATTACGAAGGATGGAATGGTCTATCCCTGCCGTCCAGAAACCGAGGTGGGGGCTCACGCCCGCCACTACAACGCCCACAGCATCGGAATCTGCTACGAGGGTGGTCTCGACGAGAAAGGCAAGCCTGCCGATACTCGCACTCCAGCCCAGAAGGAATCTCTGGAAGACCTCCTCTACAGTCTCGCCCTCGACTATCCCGATGCCGAGATCCTAGGCCATCGTGACCTCCCCTGGGTTCGCAAGAGCTGCCCTAGCTTTAATGTCAAGGAATGGCTTTCCTCTATCCATTTCCACATATAAATTTCCGTACTCTCTTTATACTTTCATTTCCACTCCCCAATCTTATGCCCCCTCGCATAAGGTTGGGGCTTTTTGATAAAATCAGCACCAGCCGCAAGTTATCAGCAAATTACCACAAAATCAACTTCTCTGCAATCTCATTAAAGCAGGTCGATTGCCATAGTTATATTCTATTTCTTCCACAAAATCCAAACAGAAATAGAAAGTGCAACCTTTGAAATTTAAGCGTTATGATACAGAACAAATTATTCCGTGACTGCCTCGCTGCGATACCTGCCGAGCAAAAGGCAGAGTTCGATTTGTCTTTCGGTATAGCCGAGCGCATTAGTGAGATTCTGAAAGCCAAAGGACTCACCCAAAAGGATTTCGCTCGCTTACTCAACAAGCGAGACTCAGAAATCTCCAAATGGCTAACAGGCAGACGGATGCAAAGGTAAATACTTAAAGTGTTAAAACCTTACGCTGTAATGGTGATATACGCAAAATCTACAGACTTTGGAGAAGAATTGGCACTATTATACAAATCTATTCATCATAATCTGTGATGAAAGACAATGTATCATCAGCTAGAGCCACTTTTACCTCATAGGGCGAATTGGCATTAATCGCAGCCAAAGACATCTTTTCTACTACCATACTTCTACCCCTATAGGTTCTTTACCAGTACGTTCCAGACAGCTTTTGCGAACCAAGTTCTCCAGTTTCTCCACCATTTTACGTTTGTTTTCCTTAGAAGCATTCCAACGGCGTAGAGCCTCTTCCCTTGTTAACTTTGTTGTATCCATATATTCTTCCTCCTATTTATTCTAGTTCAACATTCTGCCGCCAAAGTTACACCTTTTTCTCGAAACTGCCAAGAAAACCACAAGAAATCTGCAAGTTAGCAGCAAATTAGCACAAAACCAGCACTTCAATAATCCTATCCACCTTTCTCCAGGCGGTCCCATCCCGCATAACATGGCGCAGACCTTTGATGGTCCGACAACCATAAAGCGTAGCGGTTCCGAACACCGGAGGGCGGTTACATCCTCTCTCTTCGGGCAAGAGAGAGGCTTGGTGAGAGATATGGAGCTCTCCTTGCAGGAGAGACGGAGAGGTAGAAAAGTCATCTAAAGGGAGACGGAGGGATTCGAAAGTATATCACCAATACAGCGTCCCCACTATAGATTACATTCCTGCTTTTTTAAATATAGCACGAGCTATAGCTATTTTCTCAGAAAAATCAACACGCTCTTTACTTTTCATAACCTCATCTGCATTGTTGATAAAGCGCATAGCTTCATCACCATGAAGAGTCGGAATAACCTTTATATCTATTGCCATAATCTATCCTCCAACTATCAAAATGTAATCAGCAAACAGCGTCAATAATATATTTTTTATTTTTCCATCCAGTTTTCAACAACAATACCATTCAGTCTTCCTATGTGCTTAACGTTTTCTGTAACCATAACCATATTATTTATGATAGCTGTAGTACCGATAATTATGTCAGCATCTTCAATAAGTTGACCTTTTTTACGAAGAAAAGCCTTTTGAACAGCAAATTCATTCCAAATATTTACCATTGGCAATATTGTTACATACTGGCAAAACACATGAACAGCTCTAATGTTCTCAGAAGGTCTATCGCTACACTGAGCCCCATAAAGTAATTCACCCAAAGTCATCTCAGAGATAAAGAAATGCTCTTGACCAATTTCTGAAATTTTAGCAGCCACATTTCGTTTACCCCTCATAAAATATACACAAATATTGGTATCCAACAAGTAATTCATATCATCCAAACTTGACAGGTTCTGACTTTGACATTTTACTTTCGTTGATATTTGCTATAATATCTTCTGCCGACTGTTCGCCAACCCAAGAACCACAGCAACGTTCTACCATTTCTTTAGTTCTATCTGCTGGTGTTTTTATTTCCTCTGCATTTGCCATCGACATGGAAAGTAAAGCAATAACCTCTATCTTATCTTCCTTACTTAACTTTTCGAGTTCATGCCAATGAGGAACCTTACTTGCGAGCCTATTACTTAAAGCAACAATATTCATAATTTTCTCCTTTTTAAACGTTCAACTTTGCCGCAAAAATACGCTTTTTTCTCGAAACCGCCAAGAAAACCACAAGAAATCTGCAAGTTATCAGCAAATTACCCCAAAATCAACTCCTCAGCAATCTCATTAATGCAGGTCGATTGCCATAGTTATATTCTATTTCCTCCACAAAATCCAAGATGAGTTTCTTGGAAACCTCACAACAGGTGTACATGCCCTTGATGTCATCCACTATATAGCCATAGCTCTTCGACTTGGCATAACTCAGATGCAACCGTAATTCTTCGATTACATGATTGGTATAAGTCGCTTGATCCTCCTCACTCATATAAGGAGCATACTTCTTGAATAGTTGCACTCTGCTGAATGACATCACATTATCCATCAATATTTTCATCAAGCATGAGAATTTCTTTTCCTCTACGATCATATCACAAACCAGAATGCAATCATCATCCGTAATATGCGGAATGTCTCCAAAGAGCTTCAACACAAACTCATCCCACTCCTCCCTGGCAACCAACTCCTTCAACTTCTCGAAGTAAGTTCTCTTATCCACCAGATGCTGACGGAACAACCTACGGTATTCCTCAATAAGACCAGCCTTATCATTTCGTTTCTCCAAGATTGCCACCTTTTGCAGATGCCAAGTCTCCGTGGCATTATATCCATCGTTGCCATACGCAGCAATCGTTTTGTCTATCTCCTTCACAGCCTCATCTTCCAATCCCTTTCCAAGCAATTCATTGATTTTGAAAGAACAGATATCAGGCACGAATTTGTATTCCTCCATGATGCCAGACACTTCATTCTCTATTCCATGACTCCTCAGATACTCAATCTTCTTGATAAGCAACTTACCCAACTCCTCAAACCGGAACACAGAACTCAACTGGTCAAAATACTCATCATCCACCAATCTCTTATACTCGTAAGTATGATGCTTAATCTGCTTGTCAAGATCAGCGAGATAAGTATCAGCATCAGCCAATCGGAAGTTGATAGCCTCACGGATATGGTCGAAGAAGCAAAGACAGCAATCAACGTATGCCTCCATCTTCTCTATCTCCGCCATCTCTTTCTGTGCCATGGCAACAGATTCCAGAGGAGTCGCTTCATCTCTCAGCATCTGCGCCAGCTCCTTCTCCACTTCATAAGTAAGAAAGTCATCGCCATCGCACTCTTGGTAGGCATACACCTCCAAGCGGATGTATTCATCAGCCACGAAGCGCAGGTAGTCCAGCCCACTTCTCACGGCATTCTCATAGTCCTTGGCATCCACCAAAGCCTTGAATTGTTTGTATTTTGGATAGAATTGTATCATTGTTTTACTTTTTATTTTTTTAAAAGAGAAGAGTTACGAAGTTTTCTATCTCTACGATTCTTATTACGGCTTTCACCGATAGTTTCCTTTTATTATACTAATGTTCTTTGAGGAAGAATGTGGAAGACATTTACATTTCTACGATACCATAACTCATATCCATAATCAAATGTAGTCCTTATATCAAGCTTTCCATCCTTGACAGAAGATTCATCTTTGATTTTAACGTCAACATCATCTAATCTATCCATCAAAACAGGCAATTCACTTTTCTTCATAATCAACATTGAATTACAAAAATCGTTCATTATTGGCAAATCTTCAAGATACCGATTATCAATAGATTCAATAGGTACATATTTCATACCAAAATAGTCTAAATTTTGATAACCTTTATGCTTCAATTTCAGAAATGCCTGGAATTGGCTATTAATATCCAACAATATATATTCCTCAAATCGCCCTTTAGTTATCTTTATAAGATAATTATGAAAATCAGCAATTTTAATTTTAACATTCTTAATTTTCATCTCCTTGATTGCATTTAATAGCATGTAATTAATTCGACAATACATAATATCAACTATGGGCTTTAAATATCCCAATATTGTTAAATCACAAGTTAGAAAATAACGTTTATCAAATAAGAATTGACATGGATTAACCGTCATCATCTTATAGTCTTCTGCATTCAAAGAGGCTGGCACTTGAACCTTAAGAGGAAGTCGTTGTACTAAATGTTTTTTAGCTTCTAACAAAGATCTTCTAAAATATACTATGCTCTCGTCGGGTATCTCTGCAAAGAATTCATCGTCTATCATTTTCCTTTTATTATCTATCTTGCAGATAGACTCGGATAAATACCAATGCATGAATGTCGGAAATTGAGACTCACATCGTATATCCGAAGAAGTGTTTCTTAATATCTCACGCCCCAAAGCTGCATCACTAAACACTTCCCTATAAACTTCGGAAAAATCGGTTTGATTGATTTCCGGAAATAACTTACACAACTCATCATCTTTCCGCAAATCCAGGACACTTCTCTCCAAATATACATATTCATCTACAAGCATTTTTAGAAGTTCCATAGATATATTCCCATAAGATTCACTAGAGCATCTATGAAAAACTAAAATCAAAAACGCACAATATTCACGTAACAACGCCCTATCAACTATCAAATCATCGCATAATTCATGTCCCCAAAATACACCAAACCTATCATCATCATGTACTTCTTTCAGACACATCAAATAACGATAAATTACATCGAACTTATTTGAAGGAAACATACTACCAGCCCAATGTATTTTACTCAATATCCCTCTTAACACATCGTAATGTTTATTTCTTAAACAATAAGAGGAAAAAAGAAACATGTAATTACTCAGCTCATTCCAGTTTTCTAATGAAAGTTTATCTATTTTTTCTCTATTATCAGGCAAATAACCTTCTACATAAAACACCTTAGGCATATCCATTATTGAACGAAAATGCCAATCTGTTTTTTCCAGCAACTCTTTTATCAAGGTATATTTTCCACCTTTCGCCAAATAAAACATACATTGAGTCATCTGAACAATATCAACAACATATAGGAATTTACATCTACTATACGCTGATAAACACCCCCATACCAAATAGCTTTCACAATACGTAAAATTTGAACACGAAGAATAGTACTCAAATATTGTCTTATAAAATTTACATGTAAAATAATGGGCAGCACCTGTTGACATAAGTTGTCCTCGTCTAAATGAAAGATCTTTATCTTTTTCACACTTTGTAAGCTCTTGAACCCGGAGCATAATAGTACTAAATAATTCTTTATCTTGTTGAAAAATAGAATATTTGCACAAATCAATTAAACGTTTGAGATACAACTCCTTCGCTTTGCGGCTATCATAGCTAACAGAATATGCCTTCCCTGCTTTATATATTCGAATCCATTCTTGCTGCCCCCTATGTCTAAATATCATCAACCAATTCGCAAAATCTTTCAGATGTTTATGAATTTTATAATATCTATTTTGCCATCTATACTTATCTTCTATTATCTTAACCAAACAAATACCTTTATTGTACTTTACTCCAAATTTCACGAAACAAAGAATTGTTAGAGAATACAAAAATACTACAAGAAGAGCCCCCAAGTTCCATACTCTAGCAACACCCTCCTTTGAATACCTTTTAAGTACAAAGAAAGAAAGCCAAAAGCAAATATATAGAAGATGTTTATAATTGAAAACCACCAAAAAAATCTGTAAAACAAACTTTTTGTAAAAAGCTCAGATATACTCTTTGATTCATACTTTGAGTTGATATGATTTATTACAGAAAACAAAAAAGGAAAAGCAAAAGCGAAAAGAGCTATAAGTAATGGAAATGAGATTTGTCCAACAACATCGCTATATCCAATACCAGAATCTAATATCTCCTGTAATTTGGTCACTATTATGTCTAAAGAATGTTCTGCTCGCACCATCGCTATAATCATAACAACAAATTCATTAATAATAGGTTAATAACATACCTCTCAAACTAATGCCAATTCCTTTCTTTCTATATCATTCCATTTTTCATCATCAAGCAGTATTCTGTCCTGAGCATAATGCAAAACTATATCTTTTCTAGCGTCATCTCTTAAACAACTCTCCCAAGAATCTTTATAAATTTGCTTGATAACAAAGACAACAAAAGCTACTGGCGTCAGTATGGTGGCACAAGGAATCCTTATATCATTACCAATCCCAACATGGAGATGCGCATAAGAATGTATATTGGGCATATATCTTGCGCTATCAACATCATATCTAAAGTATGATACTCTACTATTACATCCTTGCTCAGCTAACATCTGTTCATAATCAGTCTCATACAAAATTTTTAATTGCTGCAAGTCGTCTAAATCTGTAGGAATCTCTTGTTCATCATTGAACGAAAGTAAAAAATCACAGAAAGAGATATAATTGTATGGAGTCTGTATATAAGCAAAACGCAAATCATCATTAGCTTCTTTCTCAAATTGAAAGATAGAACCATCTTCCAATATAAGATTGTAGTCCATATGATTCACAGCCGTATCATACATCAACTTATAGTCATCTTGTTTAGAAACTTTCAAGAAGTCCTCGGAGGCCTTTCTCCAAGACAGGTTCTTGCCACGCAAAAGATTAAGTTTCTTCAATACAATACTTGCATCATGAATAGAGGTTACGAATTTACCGTCTCTTGATTTATTTTGCTTTGACATGGTTTATAATATCATCAAATGACATACCCTCATCTTGTAATTCCTGAATAATTCGCTGAATATCACTAAACTGATTCTGTCTTTTTGCACTACCTCCATAAATAGTTTTAGTACTTTCTTCGCTAGGCTGTCTAAAATGCAGTTTCAAACCTTCTTTTTTTAATTTATCCATTTCTTGCTTACAATAGCTAATAGAATCCTCACCAGAGAGGACAACCCAGCCTTTCGTTCGAGTAATAGCTGTAAACAACCTATTTCTAAGGATAACATTGTTGCGATCATTAAAGATTTTATCTACACCCATGATATATACCATACCAGCCTCATTACCCTTAGCTTTATTCAAAGTTGCCAGCGTAACATATCCTTCTTGCATAAAACTTGTAGTAGTATAGGCAGAATGAAGCAAATTGTATGTACGAATGCCCTTTTCTATCAAAAGATTCGATAAATTATTGTAATACGTACCGATATTTCTATCATCCAAGCAGATTACACAAATATCTTCAGGATTCAATCCTTCTTTATGAATATCATCCACAATCAGTGAACATATATGAGCGCATTCATCAACCAGAGATTTACACCTGATTAATTCTACAGAAAAGCCATACTCTTCATTCATAAAACTCGGAGAGTTTTCTTTGGGACGAGAGATGATCATTTCTGAACCTACAGAAGAATCTCCTTTTTCTACAACAAAGCCTAAGCTTTTCCAATGATCATTATCCGTCAAGCGCTGGAGAACATGTTCATTATAAATGCCCAATCCCAGACAGAATGCAAAAATCAAAGCTACACGTGGATTACGATAACATACATGCAAAGTAATATCCCTATATGGATTGGTCATTTTATTGAAATCCACATAATACTTACCATTGCCATCCTTTCCGAATGTTTCTTTCTCGTCTTGTAAATTAACATCAAATATATTTTGAAAATCATCGTAAGCCCATACTATTTTTTTATTCGCAGACAACATATAGCACAATCTGTAAAAAGACTTTGGGAAATCCTGACCTTCATCTATAAGACTCAAATCGTACTTGGGCTTTAATTCGTTTTTCAACATTTGTGTACAAACAAAATCAAATGGCTGCATTCCATGACCAACAGCACTACTAAATGCAATTGGTGATATTCCATTATCCAAACAGGCTTGGTAATACACACCATTTACACCAGAACCACCCCACCCATGAAGAATATGGATTTTATCCCAATTTGGCTCCCTATTATCAGAAAAATCCCTATAATACCTATCAATGAGTCCATGTATAAGTCCATAAAGCGACTTTGTATAATAAGTATATAGTATTTCTTCATCTGGATTTTGCAAATGATACAAGGCTGCTTTCATGGTTAAAACTATTGTTTTACCAGAACCAGCAAGACCTCTAATGCGTTGTGGTCCTTCAATTGTAACTAAAGCTGTTTTCTTTTGTTCTATGTCAAAAGTCGCCTCTTGATTTTGAATATCATTCAGAATTTCAGATTTAGTTCTTTTACCATTTAGGCCTTTTACAACATTTCTATTTCGCTTTTGAATGACTTTTCTTGTACCTTCAACACAAGTGATTAAATGTTTAAAAATCTCTTGGGAAAGAGTTTCCTGTCTAACTTCATTTAGCAATTTATCTAACTGAGAAAGAGAAACATAAATAAATTCAGAATCTGTTGTATCAAATGTGCTAGACCCATCACAAACTACAACTACAGAAGACAATCCAACATTCAATTCCTTTCGATTTTTACGAAATTGAGCATCCTTGCTCAATCTACTATAAATATTCTCGTAAAGGTCATTAAGATAATCTTTTTCTTGCCTAGAAAGGCTTCTAAAAGTACTCAAACATTTGAAATAGATGACACCACATTGCCGTGAAATCATCATAATTTCTACTTGGCGCAAATCTTCCTGTAAATCACCTCTATACAAGGGAAAATTATAATAGACATGAGTATCATCATCTATTAGTTTTCCAATAGAATCTACAAGTAATTTTGCTGGCCTATCTTGACCTAGTTTTTCTATATCTGCAATTAATTTCATTTTTACTATATATTTACAATCACTATGTAAGCATCCATCCCCTAAGGCAATAGCACTCCATCCCCAGTGTTTACTGGGGATACAGAGAATTTTAAGAAATTAGACTTTTTCGATTTTTAAAGCAGCTTTAACTAAAAGTGCTTCTGTCATCAAGGCATGATACTTCCACTTCAACACATAAATCGGAAGGACACCTTAAAACTCTAGACAGAAAAAGACTCTGTCTTGTCAAACTACTGATAATACAAATGGCGCATAGTATTAATACGTTTTTCAATTTGAAGTTAACTTCTTCAAATCGTAATACATGAGGCGCGTATGCAACGACTTGGTCATGTCATAACCAAGATTCTCTGCTTCTTGCTGTTCCGTCGAAAACAAAAACAAGAATTCATTCTTTTGATAAAAATCCAATGGAACCATACAGTTATAGGCATCAACTATCAAAAAACGACATCCAGTTTTATTTTCTTCATCAATAAACCAAGATTTTATGAAATCCAATAATTCTGACCCTATACCTTGATGACGAAAGTCAACATTAATTCCAAGCCTTCCTATAAGTACAGCAGGATACCTACGCATTCGTTTCTCTCTAGGAATATCATGAGACAGTTTACGACCACGACTATTAGGTATGACATCTACTCTAATACTATCATTAGACAAAGTAAACATACAAACAATGGTTTTAGGATCATCATCCAGCACAAAGCAATAAGTTTTACCAAGCAATTCTGCTTTATAACGCATTGCATCGTGTAGAAAGAAATCATCCAAATCCTCATCTCCACAAGTAAAAGGATGGCAAATTGAAAGAATCTCGTCATCCATCTTTTTAAGTTTACACTTATCTAATAAAAATCCCATAATTACATTCCTGCTTTTTTTAATATAGCACGAGCTATAGCTATTTTCTCAGAAAAATCAACACGCTCTTTAC